>NZ_JBMQUD010000127.1:0-29978 GCF_057359045.1 Adhaeribacter sp. | reverse complement strand
TACCCGCTATAAAACAGATTTATTAATAAATAAGCGTTAACCTGAAATATTGGTGAATAGGTTTTATGCCCAAGAACCGGGGTGCCTGCTTTAATAATTTGTTTGATGAAATATTAATTTTAATTGTTTTAGCAGGCAATCATTAATATTGGCTTATCGTGCCGGAACGAGGAGGTTTTGCCATCTGCCTGAACGGCGCAGAAAGAAAGGTTTAGAGGGCCAGGCAAGCATTTGTATCAGTTTATAGAACAATAATTTTATTAGCATTTTAATTTTTTAGTATGTCTTTGGGATTACAAAAAACCGGCCGTTTCTTTTTGTTTTTTATTCTTTTTGCCTCTCTTTTTAATAAGACGCTGGCAGTAGAGTATATAGCTAAAAATATTGCCGGGCCAGAAATTAAAGTATTGCTTAAACCCGATAAAAAAGATTGGCTTTATAAATTAGGGCAGCCGGTAGTATTTACCGTTTCGGTAACCAGCAACGATACCTTGCTAAATAATTTGCCGGTTTATTACGAGGTAGGTTTAGAAAAAATGCCACCCGTTAAAAAAGGAGAACTGAATTTAAATGCTAATAAATTAGAAATCGCCGGCGGCACCTTAAAAATGCCCGGCTTTCTGCGGTGTAAAGTAAGCGTTACGGTTAATGGGAAAGAGTATACCGAAACCGCTACCGCTGCTTTTGAACCCGAAAAAATTAAACCCACTGCTGAATTGCCTGCCGATTTTTCTTCCTTTTGGACAAAGGCACTTGCCGCAGTCCGGCAAGTGCCGCTCCAGACCGAACTTACACCTTTAAAAACCCGCAGTACCCCAGCGGTAGATGTATACCAGGTGTCTTACCAATATTCGCAAAAAGGAGACCGGTTCTACGGTATTTTATGTGTTCCGAAACAAGAAGGAAAATATCCGGCTATCATCCGGTTTCCGGGCGCTGGCGTAAGGCCCCTGGCAGGCGATGTTAAAACCGCCGCCGATGGGTTTATCACCCTCGATTTAAATATTCATAGGGTGCCGGTTGTCCAACCAAGTGCTTATTACGACAGTTTGCAAAAAGGCCCGCTCTCCGGTTACCAATTTAAGGGCTGGGTACACCCCGATTCGAGCTATTATAAAAATGTGATTTTAGGCTGTGTGCGGGCCGTAGATATGATTTATGCTTTACCGCAATTTAACGGAAAAGCCATCGGGGCCTGGGGCTCCAGCCAGGGCGGGGCTTTATCCATTATTACAACTTCTTTAGAACCCCGGATTAATTATTTGGTAGCGCTCTGCCCGGCCCTTTCTGATATTTCCGGCTATCTGCACGGCCGGGCTGGCGGGTGGCCGCATATTTTTAACCAGGAAAACAGTTATGCTGCCCAAAAGCAAGAGGTTAAAAAAACAATAGGCTATTACGATGTGGTAAATTTTGCCCGCAACTTAAAAGTGCCTGGTTTTTATTCGTGGGGCTTTAACGATGAAACCACGCCACCTACTTCTTTTTATTCGGCTTATAACAGCATAGCGGCCCCTAAGCAGGTATTTATTATACCAGAAGGCGTGCATAAAATATATCCGGAACAGCGCGATAAAACCTATACCTGGCTGATGGAAAAATTAAAACGGTAACTTTAACCGGAGTTAATTTTGGGGAAATTTATATTCCGCTCAAACCGGTTTAAGGCGATTTTAATTCTTTAATTATTATTTAAATCTAGGCTAGTTCAAACCGAACAGGGTTTAAAACTGCCGGGTTTATTCATCTATCATTTAAAAACTTTGAAAATTATAGATTAAAATTTACTTTCGGGTACGTTACCGCATCAACCATATTGGTTAACTCATGATGAATAAAGTTTACTTCACTATTTTATTACTTATCTTAAGTTTACAGGGGCAGGCCGCTATTATCAGGTTTGTTGCTCCCGAAAAAGCCGGCCAAGGCTCCGGCGAATCTAATACCAATGCCGCTGATTTTTTAGACAATAAATTTTGGGCAGAGGTACAAGCTTTATTAAAAAAAGAACCGGTAGTGGTTAAGTTCTTACCCGGCGATTACGTGCGGGCTTATACCGAAAAGCCTTTGTTACTGCACGAGATGGGCCATGGCAAACAGGTGCTTACTTTAGAAGGAGAGGCCGGTAAAACCATATTTACGGCGCCCACCGGGCACCAAGACAAATCCGTTATGATCGAAATAAAAGATAGCCAGAACATGGTTGTCCGGAATTTAAGTTTTACCGGCAGCGGCAAAATTGGGTATGTGCTGCGCATTACGTCTTCTAAAGAAGGTAGTACCAAAAATATCTTCATTGAGAACTGTACCTGGACCGATATGCGGGGCATTATTTACGGCGCAACGGGTTGCCACCAACCGGGCACCCAAAATATTACCTATACAAACTGCACCTTTAAACGCATTGGTATCGATAGCCATTCGCACCACATGTACCATGCCCACGGCGCTACCAACATAAACGTACTGAACAGTTACTTTGAAGATTGCACCGGCGATTACGTGCGCTTCCGGGATAATTGCCAAAATATTACCGTAAAGAACTCTACTTTTAACCGCAACCCAGATTTTCCGGCGTATCCGTTTATTTCCATGCCCTTGTTTAACAATGTAAATCCCGGCGACGAAAAGTTTTCTTCTAATTTCACTTTTACCGGTAATACGTTTACCAATGCCAAGTATGCTATTGCTTTCCACCATTACGGGTATTCGTCGCCGGGCTTTAGTTATTTATTAACTTCTGAAGAAGGTAATATTTTGCAAAACGGCTCGGCTTCTGAAAAAGGTAAAATAATGAAAACTCATTTTGGGATTGATGCAACTAAAATTTACATTTCTAAAAATAAGTACACTAACATTACAACCCCGGTAGGCATGGGTACTTTTGCCCGATACGGCGCCACCACCAAAGGCTTTGATGGCTGGGGCGATATTAGTATGCTCTTTCCAGAAAACAGGTAAAAACGATTAGAAATATAGGTAAGAAGTTAAACGCAATATTTATTTAAGATTAAGTTGAGGTTATTAGCTGGATTGCTCGTCTTGTTTTTAATGGTTGGGGTGTTTAACCCTTCGGCGTATAGCCAGGCCAAGCATAATTTATCAGCAGAAAATAAAAAAGCAATCTGGGCAAAAATTGCACCTTTCTTTGCGCCGCCAGCGCCCTATCAGAACGATTTCGGGAAGTACCGCTCGCCATTAAAATTTTACAACGGACAAGAAGTAAAATCAGCCAAGGAATGGCCCAAGCGCCGGCAGGAAATCCTAAACCGCTGGACCGGCTTGATGGGAAAATGGCCGCCCTTTATTAAAAACCAGCAGTACGAAATATTAGAAACTACCCGGCAGGAAGGATATACCCAACACCGCATCCGGTTTAACTGGACACCCACCGAAAAAACCATAGCTTATTTATCTATACCGGATACCAAAGGCAAAAAACCGGCGGTGATTACCGCTTTTTATGAACCGGAAACAGCCATTGGTATTGGTACCCGACAAAATTGCGATTTTGCCCGGCAATTAACCAAGCGCGGCTTTGTAACCTTATCTATTGGCACCACCGAGGCAACGCAGGCTAAAACCTATTCTATTTACTACCCTTCTCTCCAAAATGCCCAGGTGCAGCCTCTCTCTATGTTAGGTTATGTGGCTGCCAATGCCTGGTATTTGGTTTCTAAAGTACCCGACGTAGATTCTACGCGCATTGGTATTATGGGGCTTTCGTTTGGGGGTAAGTGGGCCATGTTTGCCTCTTGCCTCTTTGAAAAATTTGCGTGCGCCGTTTGGTCTGATCCGGGCATTGTATTCGACGAGAGCCGGGAAGCGGTTAATTATTGGGAGCCCTGGTATTTGGGTTATCACCCGCAGCCCTGGCGCAAACGCGGTTTAATTACCGCAGATAATCCGGCGAAAGGAATATATCCGCAACTGGTGGCCGAAGGCTACGACTTGCACGAACTGCATGCCTTAATGGCCCCGCGCCCGTTCCTGGTTTCGGGCGGCTCAGAAGATCCTGTACAACGGTGGGTACCGCTAAACCATACCATTCAGGTAAATAATTTATTAGGTTATAAAAACCGGGTAGCCATGACTAACCGCCCTACCCATTTACCCAACCCGGAAGCCAATGAACAGGCGTATTTATTCCTGGAATATTTCCTGAAATAGAAATCTTCTAAGCAATAGCCTTCAAAATTTATATCCTCTTTCAGCTATACCAATCGGGCGGGCACTTACGGCACTACCATAGGGCTTAAGCTATTCCCTTATCAAAAGCTTGGGGTGCTTTTATCTATTTAAACGGATAGCTCTATCTATATTAAAAAAACGGAGCAAAAGAACTGCTTATTTTGGTTATCCGGAGGCTTGCAACTTGGTTTCGGTTTATTTTAAAATATTTCATTGTATGTTTTAAAGGCTTTACTTAAATTTAAAATTCCGTTAGAGGCATTCTAGTAAAATATTCTTTTTGTAGCTGTATTTCTTCATTAATTAAAAGCAACTGTGCAAATTGATCAGGATTTAATATCGTTGATTAAAATGGGCGACCGGGTGGCCTTTACTGCATTTTACAGTAAATATTACCAGAAACTTTTGGTGCAAGTGCTCTTCCTGACAAATGATGAAGAACTGGCCGAAGATATAACCCAGGAAACTTTTATCCGGATTTGGGAGAAGAGAGAAGCTTTAGATGAAACATTGTCGCTTAAAAGCTTTACCTGGCAGATTGCCAGAAATTTAGTTTTTGACCATTCCCGCAAAGTACAAACAAAGCAGTCCCATCTGAAAGTACTACAGAATACCAAAGTCGTGGAAGAAGAAACCATGAACCGGGTAATACATAAAGAATTAGAGTCGATTCTAACAGAAGCCATAAACCAATTATCAGCTGAAAAGCAGACGATGTTACGATTAAGCCGTTTTGAGGATATGACTTATTCTGAAATCGCTGCCGATATGCAAACCACTCCCAAGGCAGTAGAAAGGCACATGGCCAAATCTTTACGCTTCATTCGGTCTTATTTACTTAAGCGGGCTTCTTATTTTATACCCACACAACTACTAATCTGGGTTTCGGCTTACTAATAGTATAAGCGTAAATCTGGTTCTATTCAAATACATTTATTGGTTTAGCTGTATGCCGCAGTAAGTTAAGAGACTTAGCTTACGTTAAGCCCAGCCATCTTTTTCTTATTACAAAAAGTATCCGGTGCAATTTTAACCCGATATAAGAATAAAAATATTTAATTTTTTACCGTTGATGTTTTAAATATTTTTAATGTGCGACCGGGTTAGCTTTAAAATTGTTTGTAATAATCGTGTAAATAGGGTGGGTATTTAAAATTTGCTAAATATTCCGGCAAGGGGAGCGGGGGGAGTGCCATGGGCTTAAACGTATTAGGGTATATAGCAGAATATGGCTCAGCAAGACCCCGAAAAATTATTAGCACACTACCTCGACGGCAATTTAGGTGAAGATGACCGGGTAAAGTTATTACTATGGTACCAAAGTTTGCCTGAACCAGAAGCAACTAAGTTTTTTGAAAAGTTTAGCGATGCCATAGATGCTTTAAACAAAGAAGAACTGGATAGCCTGGAGCAAAAACTGCGTTTGGCCGCCAGTTACAAAAGGGCAGAAACTAAGAAAGGAATATTAGAGCGAGTAGTAGTGCCGCCGTTTTACTTAAGAATTGCAGCTTCTGTTGTATTGCTTTTGGCGTGTGCCTGGGGTTATTATACATTTAATACCCATGAGGCAGTTCAAGTTAATCAGGTTGTTTTCCTCGAAAAGCACACCAATTATGGCGAAGTAGCGGAAATTATCCTTCCGGATAGTTCGGTTGTAATGCTAAATGCCGGTAGTAGCCTGAAGTACCCGCAAAGTTTCCAGAAAAGCCAAACCCGGGAAGTTTACATGGCCGGCGAGGCTTTTTTTAAAATAGTACCCGATAAATCTCATCCTTTTATAGTACATACGCCGCAGGGGGTTAATACCCAGGTATTAGGTACTTCTTTTAATATAAACACCTACAAAAGTCCTGAGGAAGTAGCAGTAGCCGTGATTACGGGTAAGGTGGCCATTGGCACGGCAACTAAAGCGTTAGGCAAATTAACAGCTAACCAGCAGCTTACTTACAATACTGTTACCACGGCTATAAACCACACACAAAACCAATATGCCGATGACTGGACCAGGGGCGAAATAATATTTAACGGAGACGAACTGCAGGCCGTGGTAGCCGAATTAGAGCGGGCCTATAATATTCATATACAAATAGCGTCTAACGTAACGGCTAAGTTGCGCTGCTCCGGTAAATTTTATTTAAAACAAAAACCAGAAGAAATTATAAAGGTGCTCAGCATCCTTCACGATCTTAAATACACATCCACCAACAAAAAGATTATTTTATCCAAATGACATAGTTAAAGCCAAAAAAAGCCGGGATCGTCAGACGAAGCCGGCCTGTAAACGCAACCACGGGTTCTAACGCCAATTATTTCCCGTCAGCAAAGTTTAAGTTAATAAAAGTTAAATCTAAAAAGTTAATTTATGCAAATACATTTACAGGGCAGATTTTCCGGGTGCTATGCCGTTATCAGGAGAATTCTGTACACCTTATTGCTTGTTTGTTTTTCATCGGGTTTCCTGCTGGCAAATAAAACCGCTGCCCAGGAATTAGAAAGATCCATCATTAGTATTAATACTGCCGGAAAAACAATTACCCAGTTACTGTCCGAAATTGAGGTTAAAACCAAACTTAATTTTGTTTATAACCCTGATAATATTGAGAGCCAAAAGTTGTTACCGAATCGTTCTTTCAGCAACGAGAAAGTACGGGTTATTCTAGAAAATCTTTCTTATGAATGCCAGGAAGAGCAGAAGCATATTATCGTTAAAAAAATAAAACCTGAAATTTCTGTTTCTAGTGCTGCCGGTAATATTTTGGTAGCCGATGTAACCATAAATGGCTTGGTAAAAGATGCAAAAGGTGCAGGGTTACCAGGGGTTACGGTGGTAGTAAAAGGCACAACAAACGGTACCACTACTAACCCCGACGGCTCTTTTTCGATTGTGGTACCCGAAGGCAGCACGTTAATTTTCTCGATGATTGGTTTTGTTAAGCAGGAAGTAGTGGTAAATAACCAATCGAAATTGAATATTGTGATGCGAGAAGATATTGCCAGTTTACAGGAAGTAGTGGTAGTTGGCTATGGCACCTTAGATAAAAAGGAAGTAACCAGTTCTATCACTTCCCTGAAAAGCAGCGATATTATTCCGGGTTTTGTGACCAACCCTCTAATGGGTATTCAGGGCAAAGTGCCCGGTTTAAGTGTGGTATCTACCAATGGTTCCGACCCCAATGCCGGCGTATCGGTGCAGTTGCGGGGAGCAAATTCGGTAAATGCATCGCAAGGCCCGCTTATTGTAATTGACGGCGTACCGGGTGGCGATATTAATTCCGTGGCCCGGGAAGATATTCAGTCGATTGATATATTAAAAGATGCCTCGGCAGCCGCCATTTACGGTACCCGGGCTTCCGGCGGCGTTATTTTAATTACCACTAAATCGGCCAAGGCGGGCGCAGCTAGTGTGTCGTACAGCGGCGAAGTATCAACTGAAACCATTAGAAGACGTGCCGAAACCTTAACGGCAGAAGAATTTCTGGGTGCCGGTTTAGGAGAGGATATGGGGCACCGGACCGATTGGTTTAAAGAAGTGGTAAAACAAAAGCCTATTAGCCACCGCCACGTAGTTACCTTATCGGGTGGTAGCGAAACAGCTAAGGTGTATGCCTCTTTATTTACCCGCAAAGCCGAAGGTATTGCCATTGGCTCGGATAGAGAAGAAATAGGCGGTCGCCTGAACGCTAATTTTAAATTTTTAGACGGAAAAGCCGAAATTATTGGTACCTCCAGCTTCACGAATGTAAATACCAATTTCTCGAGCAACGGTATTTTTAACATGGCCCTGAAGCTGAACCCTACCGAAACCCCTTACAACAGCCAGGATGTAACGGGCTATAACGTCTGGACCGGCGGTAGTGAATATTACAACCCAGTAGCCGATATTAACCTGAGAACCGACCGTAACCAATATAAGTACCTGCTGGCTAACGTAACGTTTAAATACAACCTTACCAAAAACTGGTATACTTCGGCCATGGTTGCTACTAAAAGTAATTCCCAGCATCCTACTTACTGGCGGTCGTCGCAGCATAAAACGTCCCGCGAGCAAGGCATAAGTGGTTTTGCCAGCCAGGGTTACAGCAAATGGTTCGATAAAACTTTTGAATGGTTAACTGCTTACAACAATTCTTTTGGCCAGCATTCAGTTAAAGCGGTGGGTGGTTACAGCTTCCAGGAGTTTAACGGTCAAGGCTTCTCGGCCGAAAACCAGGACTTTCCGGTAGATGGTTTGCATGAGCACGACATGAATACCGGTTCTTTCTTAACCAATGGCCGGGCCAGTCTCGATTCCTGGAAAAACCCTCGCATCCGGCTGATAGCATTTTTTGGACGGGTAAATTATTCCTTTAAAGATCGCTATCTTCTTACGGCCAGTATCCGGCAAGAAGGCTCGTCTAAGTTTGCCGCGGGCAACCGGTGGGGATCTTTCCCGGCCGTTTCGGTGGGCTGGCGCGTTTCCGACGAAGCTTTTATGAAACCACTTACTTTTGTGGATGAACTAAAGCTGCGCGGGGGCTACGGCGTTACCGGTAACGAAGGTTTCTCGGCCGGGGTATCTTCCCGGATGTATAGAGCCGATACCTGGTGGGTAGTAAACGGCCAGTGGGTAAGAACGTTTGGCGTTGCGCATAACCAAAACCTCGACCTGGAATGGGAAACCAAAAAAGAAATAAATATTGGTTTCGATTTCTCGCTCTTTAATGCTAAGCTGACCGGTAAGTTTGATGTTTACCAACGCACCAGCGATAACCTGATTTACGATATTTCGGTAGCCCAACCACCGGCCATTCACGACAAAACCACCATGAACGTAGGTAGCCTGCGCAACCGCGGCATTGAAATGGACATAACCTGGAATGCTTACAGCAAAGGAGATTTTAATTATTCTACTTCTTTGTTGGCATCCAGCAACAAAAATACACTAGTATCGCTGTGGGGTAGCCAAACCTGGTGGGACCGTAAAAGCTTCCCGGCTCCCGGTAGCCCAGGTACAGCGGTGCGGCTTTATCCCGGCCAGAATATTGGTAAATTTTATGTTTGGAAGTTTGCCGGCTTTACCGACGATGGCAACTGGATGTTGTACGACAAAGACGGCAATGCTTTTGATGTAACCAAGCGTTCTAAAACCGTAGCCGATAAGCAATTTGTAGGCAATGCTATTCCCAAAGTAATCCTGTCGTGGAACCACTCTTTAAATTACAAAAACTTTGATTTAAACGTGTATATGCGTAGCTGGATTGGCCACGATGTGTTTAATATGGTAAACATGTACTACAGTTTGCCCAACGTAAAAGGTCAGAATTACCTGAAACCAGCCATTCAGGAACATAAAAATATTAAAGGCGAAAAAGAACTGAGCGATTACTGGCTGGAAAAAGGCGATTTTGTAAAACTAGATGTGGCTACCCTGGGATACACCTTTAACGCGCAAAGGCTTAAAGCCGTGAAGAGTTTACGCGTGTATTTAAGCGGCCGGGATCTGTTTACCTTTACCAAATATTCAGGCCTGGATCCCGAGGTTAACATTAACGGGTTAGAACCTGGCTTTGAAGAACGCGATGTTTATCCAAAAACCAGAAGCTTTACTTTAGGTATTCAAGCTAATTTTTAAGACTAAATAATGAAAAAGAAAATATATACCGCTTTTGCTGCTGTTTTTTTAGGCAGTATGCTAAGCTGTACCAATTTAGATGAAAAATGGTACGATCAGGTAGTTCCGGAAACCTTTTACCAAAGCGAACTGAATATTAAATCGGCTTTGTACCGGCCATTTACCCATGCCCGTTGGTACGTTATCAACGACCGCTGGCGTATTCAGGAGTTTTCGGCCGATCAGTTTATTACCACCACCAAAGGGCCGCACTGGTATAATGGCGGCGTATTTGAGCGTTTTTTATACCACAAATGGACGCCCGAAGACGGATTTATCTGGGATACCTGGCGGGGTACCCTCATGGGCGTTTCGCTGGCACTGGATACTAAGAATGACCTGGAAAAGCTGGATTACGCTAAGTTTGCCCTGTCGCAGGCTACCAAAGACGACCATCTAAACCAGTTAAATACCCTTACTGCCTACTTTTACCTACGCGGCCTCGACTTTTTTGGCGGGATGCCTATTTTTACATCGTTAAGCCAGAGTAACGTACCTCGTAGTACCGCCCAGGAAACCTTTAACCACATTGAAACGCTGTTAAAGGAATCTATCCCGAAGCTGCCTATGAAAAAAAGCGGCGAAAAAGAAGAAGGAGCCATTAAGCAGGCAACAGCTGCGGCCATGTTGGCGCAATTATATTTTAATGCCGAGGCGTATATTGGCAAACCCATGTACGCCGAGTGTGCCCAAATCTGCCAGGATATTATCGCTAACAAATATGGGCAATATGCTTTAGATAGAGATTGGTTCGGGCCGTTTGATTTTTATAACGACGAATCGCCCGAAACTATCTGGAATATGCCGTCGCAGATGACCAAGCTGGAGTACAACTGGTTTTATGCCAATTTTTATCACTACAACTCCCGCGTATATTTTGATGTAGACATGGGTGCCAACAATGGGTTCCATTTACAACCTTCGCGCCGGCCCGATAATACCTTGTATAAAACAGAGTTTAAACTGGGCTCGCCTTACGAGAAATTTGACGACGGCGACTACAGAAAACGGCCTTATAAATATTTAGGCGGCGGTAGGTACGAGGGAATGTTCCTGGTTGGCGACCAAATATCGCCGATTACCGGTAAACAAGTAGTTGGTACCCAGGAATACCGCAACAGATTAATTAACCTGGTAGACCAAGTAGGGCGTTTTTCTGAAGTTGGGCCCGGCAAAAGATATGCAACCGTAGCGCAATTGCCATCCAAAGTATCGCAGGGCGAAGAAAATAGCGGCGTACGGTTGGTAAAAACGCCTATTCCGAGTAGTGCCGACTTATCTTTGCGTTGGGGTGCCGACCATGCCGTAATTCGTTTGGCCGAAATTTATTACATGTTGGCCGAATGCAAAATGCGGGCCGGCGACAAAGAGGCGGCCGCCGATTTAATTAACCAGGTAAGAAAACGCAATTTCCCGAACCAGCAGGACCCGAACCCGGCTACCGCAGCCAACCTCGATGAATACCGCATGCTGGATGAATGGGGAATTGAATTCCTGGGCGAGGGCAGAAGACGTACCGATTTGGTTAGATGGAACAAGTTTACCACCGAAGCTTGGTGGGATCATGCGCCGTCCGGTTCTAGTCATTTAAACCGTTTTCCGGTGCCCCAGCAAGCTCTTTCGGGTAGTAACGTGTTAGAGCAAAACCCCGGATATTAATATAAGCCTCAGATATTAACAACAAGACTGCCTTTGAGATTGTATTTTTAATACAATTTTAAAGGCAGCTTCATTTTAGACAATATAAATTTAATATTGGCTATTATCCCTTCCACATTTACTCGTGTAGCCAGGTCTGAGGCTGATTTCTTGGTAAAGGAAATAAGTAAGATATTACTTGGGTCTGTTGTATAGCGGTCAACTACATATTTAACCTTACCTACTATGGCAGTGGTTTTACCTGAACCAGCACCAGCGATTGCTAAATTAGCATCTTCATCCTGAATAATGGACGTTCTTTGTTGTATATCCAGGGGTTTACCAATTACAGTGTCAAAGAAATTTTTATAGAAAATTAGCTCATGGTTAAGGAATGATGCATTGTATTTACTCCTATAAGTATTTGCGTTTGGGGGTAGTGTATTTAAAGTAAGGATGGATTATTTGCCAATTTTTGAAGATTAAGCTTAACCAGCAAGAAACGGATAGCAAAGTAGTGATTCTGCCAGGATTTGGAGAAAGAGAGCGTTTTTTTCACCAGTCTACTACACCGCTGGCGTAAAGTGTTGTTGAGCCTTTCTATCTTAGTAGTCTGCTTTTTGCCTTCGGTCTGGTGTTGCCCTTTCTGGAACACAGCGGCATAAGCAGCTAAATCATCGGTAAACACCACCGCTTTTTCCCGCAGAGCTTCTGGTATGCTCAACCATAACCCTAAAGCACTTTCCTGGTTTCTTTCTCCTATATGAAAGCCTACTACTAAGCCAGTTCTTCTTTCTACGGCCAACCACAGCCATACCGGACAATCTTTGGCTCCTACATAACTCCACATCTCATCAGCTTCCAAACAATACAAAGCTATTTCTGCCTGCTCTAGCTTGCCTAGCGACAACTCTTGGGCTACTTGTTGCCAAAGCTGTTGGACACGGGGAATTAACCAGCCTAAGCTTACCTGCAATACCCGGGCAATGGCTCGCAAGGATACTCGCTCTAAAAGCAAGCGCTGGAGCAACTCTTCTTTCTCCATTCCAACAGTTAGTTTTCTTTCCACCACTTGCCTTTTACAATTTCTACATTTATACTTTTGCTTACCATACCAGCTTTTTCCATTTTTAACTATTTTTACGCTCTGGCAATGAGGACATTTGTGCATAGATTAGAAGTTTGGCGACTCCTTCTTTACGAATACTGCTCCTCATTGTCTTTTCTCTATTTATGCCATCCTTACTTCTAGTACACTATCCTATAAAACTAAATTGAATTCAGAGATTCAAGCTTTTTAGCTTTTACTTCTTTTGTGCTGGTCAGTAGAAATATTGTGGCTACGATGAAGAAACTACCAATCCAATCCATGGCCGTAAACGGAACTTGTAGCCACAAAACCGATAAAACTGTAGCTGAGAGCGGCTCTGCTGATGCCAGTAAACTGGCCTTTTGCGCTCCAATTATTTTCACTGCCGTTAAATAGGCATAGAAGGCAACCAGTGTGGCGAATAATATAATAAAGGCGGTACTTAAATAGGTGTAAATATCCCATTGTCCACCTACTATCCAGGGCGCATGGATGCTGCTTGAAAAAACGCCACCTATCAACATACTCCATCCTATCACGATAATGGCAGGATAACGCCTCAATAAGTTTATAGGTTGTAAGCTGTAAAAGGCTAAAGCAACTGCCGATGCAATTCCCCAAAACAAAGCCCAATTAGAGATGGAAAGACCTCTAAAACTGCCGTGCGTAACCAGCAAGAAGGTTCCAGTAATAGCTAAAAGGATGGCCAGGATTTCAGTATTTCGAGGCCATCTTCTTTTTTGTATAGCTAAGTATACAGCAATAAGTGCTGGCCCGGCGTATTGCAATATGGTAGCGGTGGCAGCATTAGAATGCTTGATGGCGGCAAAATAGGTGTATTGGACCGCCAGCATCCCGAATATGCCAAACAATAGCAGTTGACAGGCATCCTTTTTCACTTTCCAGATATGCCATAATGCTTTGGGTTTATCTGTGCTGGCCATTATCAGAAGGATTGTTCCTGAAATAAGAAGTCTTACTGTTACCAACCATTCAGGGTTAATCCCTCTTTTCTGAAATAGAAATTGGCCAAAGGTGCCTGATACGCCCCAAAGAATGGCTGCTGTTATAGCTAATAAAAAACCATTCGTAGCGTTACGCTTTTGTTCTTTAACCATTGAAACACTTCATTTTTACATCTAGGGTTCTTTACTACATCAATAATGATTGTGCGTAAGATTATTTTAAAACAAGATTGTTTTTTATTCTAAGTAAATCATGATTGAAAGGGATTTTGTAATTACTTCCTACAGCAAGCCAAAAATATAGCAAAGTTGAAATCTGGACGTTAATTACCTTGTAAAACCTGAAGTGAATCTTGTAAAACTTTTAATAAAAAAGCCTTATTAAAAGGGGGATTTGTTACTAATGAATCCATAAAAGTTATACAAAGTTGTAAAACAATAGGCAATTAAAAATAATATTTATGCTTAAGTAAGCTGCATGGGCATAAAAAAACGGCTTAGAATTGCTTCTAAGCCGTTTTTTAAATAATCTAATGTAGCCCGTAGGGGAATCGAACCCCTGTTACCAGAATGAAAATCTGGTGTCCTAACCCCTAGACGAACGGGCCGTTTGGTTTATCTGACGTCCTTGTTCCGTTTTGATGGTGCAAATATAGAGGGTGATTTTATATCTGCAAAATATTTTTTCGAAAAAAGTGATGATTTTTTGCAACTATCTCATTTAGAGAAAGAAATTAATTTTTTTGATTTGTATATATAGATTGATAACTTCGCCCCGTTTAAGAGTGTTTAATAAATTCATTAAAAATCGATTAAAATGGCAAAAATAAAAGTTGCAATTAATGGCTTCGGCCGCATCGGTCGACTTACTTTCCGGGAATTGCTCCGCAAAGAAAATATCGAAATAGTTGGCATCAATGATTTAACAGATAATAATACTTTAGCCCACTTATTAAAATACGACTCAGTTCACGGTAAATTTAACGGTACTGTGGCTTCCGACGAAAGCAGTATTACAGTAAACGGCCAGCGCATTGAAGTATTTGCCGAAAGAGAACCTAAAAATTTACCTTGGGGTCGTTTAGGCGTAGATGTAGTATTAGAATCTACCGGCCGGTTTGTAGACGAAAAAGGAGCTGGCGGACACCTGGAAGCCGGAGCTAAAAAAGTAGTTATTTCGGCACCAGCCAAAGGCAATATTCCTACCGTTGTTTTGGGTGTAAACCAAGATGTTTTAACCGGCGAAGAAACAATTGTTTCGAACGCTTCTTGTACTACTAACTGCTTGGCCCCCATGGCTAAAGTTTTAGACGATGCTTTTGGCATTGAAAAAGGTTATATCACTACCGTACACGCTTACACTTCAGACCAAAACCTGCACGATGCGCCGCACAGCGATTTAAGAAGAGCCCGTGCCGCTGCTTTATCGATTGTGCCTACTTCTACTGGTGCTGCTAAAGCCGTAGGTTTGGTATTACCGCACCTGAACGGTAAATTAGATGGTATTGCCATGCGCGTGCCCGTTCCTACCGGTTCTTTAACCGACTTAACTGCTGTTTTAAAGACCCCAGCCACTAAAGAAGAAATCAACGCTGCTTTCAAAAAGGCGGCTGAAGGTGAATTTAAAGGTATACTGGAATACACCGCCGACCCGATTGTTTCGATTGACATTGTTGGCAATAACCACTCTTGTATTTTCGATTCTAAATTAACTTCGGTAAGCGAAACTTTGGTAAAAGTAGTTGGCTGGTACGACAACGAGTCTGGCTACTCTGCCCGGGCTGCCGACTTGATTGAGCGGATTGGTTAATATTTTTCTAACCAGATATAAAACAAAATGGCCCATCTTGCATGGGCTGTTTTGTTTTAATCTAATTTTGCGGGGCAGGAAGCAAGCTGGCCGTATTCAGGCTAAATTTTTCCATTTATTTCGGATGAATTATCAGGTGCCTCAATATTGTCTTTTTAGACCGTAGTTTAGTAGCTGTTCCGGATTTCTGTTTCTGTCGGAATCTGGTGCTATTAAGGGTGTTATTACCGCCAGTTTCAAAGCCTTTACCAGGGGTTGGTGAAAATCCCCAGCCAGGGCAGCAGTTACAGCCTATTTATAAAATGCTGAACAGCTTCTTGTTTTAAAATATTCTTAATTTAACGGATAATATTCCCGGAAATACAGGCAAATAAATTATTCGGGCAAATAGCTCTTAATCAGAAATTCTTCTAAATATACTCTTCGCGTGCGCACAAAAATTGTATTTGTCATAAATCCGATTTCGGGCCGAACTAATGGACGGGTTAATGTGCCTGTGCTGCTGGAGCAATATTTAGATGAGCGTAAATGGGAGCCGACCATTGTGTATACCCAATATGCCGGTCACGCCACCGAAATAGCGCAACAGGCCGCTGCTAACGGGGTAAATGTGGTTTGTGCCGTGGGCGGCGATGGTACGGTAAACGAAGTGGCCAGCGGGTTAATTCATTCGCAAACAGCCTTGGCTATTTTACCCCGTGGGTCGGGCAATGGCCTGGCGCGCCACTTGCAAATTCCGATGCAAATTCCCAAAGCCATCGAAATTATAAATTCCGGAAATAAAAGCGCCATTGATTCCTGCACCATCAACAGTCACCCGTTTTTTTGTACGGCCGGTATTGGTTTCGATGCCCATATCAGTTCGGTTTTTGCTCAGAATAAAAAACGCGGTTTACAAACCTATGTACGCCTGGTGCTGCAAGAGTTTTTTAGCTTTAAGCCCCAAAACGCCGATATAACTTTAAACGGGCAGCAGTTAAATACCAATTGTTTTGTAGTAGCTTTTGCCAACGCCTCGCAGTACGGCAACAACGCCTACATTGCTCCCATGGCCGATATTCGCGATGGCCTCTTAGATGTTTGTTTAATCCGGCATTTAAATATTTCTAAGGCTATAAACCTGAGCTATGGCCTGATTACCAAACGCATTGCTACCTCGGGCCACGCGCAATATTTTACCACTACCCAAATAGAGGTTAAAAGCCAGGAGAATTTTAAGTTTCATGCTGATGGAGAATTTTTGGGTGAGGCCAATTACTTTAACGTTACCATTGCACCTTTATCGCTGCAGGTTTTGGTGCCCACGGGCAATAATTTTGGTTAAGGCTTGCAGATAAAAATTACGTATAACCAGTTTAAAAGATATTCAAAGTTTTTATATAAGGTTTAAGGAAATAATAATTAGCGCGCTTAATACAAAGGTTTGGCGGTAATATTTTATTAAATACGGTAAAATAAAATGGCAGATAAAAATAAGAAAGGACGGGAGGGAGTAGTTTATTCTACCAATCCGGAATTTGAATATAATTACGAAGGAACAGAGCAGACCGAAACCCTGCCGCCGCAAAAACAAAATTTAAAGGTTTTGCTCGATAAAAAAGCACGTGCTGGCAAACAGGTTACTTTGGTTACCGGTTTTATCGGACAAGAAGACGACCTGAAAGAATTAGGTAAACTCCTGAAAAATAAATGTGGGGTGGGCGGCAGTACCAAAGACGGGGAAATAGTTATTCAGGGCGATTTCCGGGATAAAATATTACAGGTACTAACCCAGGCCGGTTACAAAGCCAAAAAAGCCGGCGGCTGATAAAATGCCATGTATCAAAAACGGATGAAATGTTGCGGTCGGCTTATAAATGGTCGGTTTAGAATTATTTTATCTTTTATTCAGAATATGTTCTTAAAATACCACTATGAAAAACTCAGGTAAATATTATTTTCAGGTTTTAGCCTTTTTATTGCTGGCAAACGGGGCCTGCGTTTCGACGAAGAAGTACGAAGCTGCATTGGCCGTAAACCGCGATTTGCAGGCTAACCGCGAAACTTTGCTACGCGAAAAAGAGGCGCTGGAAGAACAGCGGAGTACCTTGGCCAAAGAAAAAGCCGCCCTGGAAGAAGAAAAGAATGCGAACGAACGGGCGCTAAAAGCCAACTTGCAAAGCAGTAACCAGCGGGTAAACCAGCTTAGTACCGATTTGCTAACGCAGGAAGATAAGTTACGGGAAATGCAACGGATTCTGGCCGAAAAAGATCGGGCGGTAAATGATTTAAAAAATCGCGTGAGCAATGCTTTATTGGGGTTTAAAGCCGGCGACTTAACGGTAAATGTTAAAAACGGGAAAGTATACGTGTCACTATCAGAGCAATTATTATTTAAATCCGGCAGTACCAAAGTAGATCCTAAAGGGCAGGATGCCTTACAAAAACTGGCCGCCGCCTTAAAAGACCAACCCGATGTAAATGTATTAATTGAAGGCCACACCGACGATGTACCCGTTGCCAAAGGCACCGTGGGCATGAAAGATAACTGGGATTTAAGCGTGTTGCGCGCTACCGAAATTGCCCGGATATTAACTACCGGCGGATTAACTCCGGAAAGGGTAACGCCTTCGGGACATTCTAAATATTTGCCGGTTGTAGCGAATAATAGTACAGAAAACCGGCAGTTAAACCGCCGCACCGAAATAATTTTAACGCCCAAACTCGACGAATTATTTAAAATTCTGGAACAGAATTAATACTGGCAGCGGGGTGAATATTACTCTTTGTACCAAATAGTAATCAATTATTTCAGCTAAAATAAAATTGACCAAGTATTTCATCCAGGCATTACAGTTATTGGGTAAAAAATTAAACTGGTTACTGACAAGTTAAATTCTTAGCCAATGGTAAGTTTAGGAGGTATTCTATCAATAGGAATAGTACCTCTAAGAAATAGATTTAAAATGCTTTGGTATAATTATATTAGCCAAACCAGAATACCTGCCATTGTAGCGGAGGTTCGGTTTGGCTAATTTTTTGTTATACTAATTTTGAACGGTACAATTTATACCGATATTAAATCGATAGGGCGCTTAATCCAATGCTCTCGCCAGTGTCCGCTGGTGAGGCTTTCTACCGGCCTCTGGCCGCTATGGTTCTTAAAAAATAATCAGTGGGCAAGTGTATAACGGCCAGAGGCCGGGAAAATAAGCCCCGCGCGAGGCGTGCCCGTGCCATATACCACTTCACTTGGTGCTTATTATCTTTAAGCGCAGAACTGAACGAATTAGGGTATTATCAGCTTAGAATAAATTCAACAGCCAGGCAAATATTGAGTTAACGATTAATGCGTATAGCTATAGCTAAGACGGCAAATTGATTAAATGATATCTTCATTTTTTAGCTCAGCGTTTCTTTAAATAAGCGCAGGGTTCGGTCCCAGGCAAGTTTGGCCGCTTCGGGATTATAACGGGTGGGAGCACTATCATTGTTAAAAGCGTGTTGGGCACCTTCGTACACGTAAAGCTCATATTTAACTTTGGCTGCTTTTAGGGCGGCTTCGTAGGCCGGAATGCCGGCATTTACCCGTTCGTCCAGGCCACCGTAATGAAGTTGTACCGCGGCTTTAATTTTAGGTACATCGGCGGCATCGGGTTGGCGGCCGTAATAAGCTACCGCGGCTTTTAACTGCGGCGAATTTATCCCTAATTGGTTGGCCAAAGCACCGCCCCAGCAAAAGCCAACACAACCGGTTTTGCCGTTGCTATCGGTACGGGTACGCAGGTAATCTAAGCCTTTGAGAAAATTATTCAGGTTTTTGGGCGCTTCAATTTTGCCAAACAGCTCACGTGCGGTATCTTCATTTTCCGGCGTGCCGCCAAACGGGGCCAGTGCATCCGGAGCCAAAGCCAGGTAACCTGCTTTGGCCATCCGCCGGGTTACATCTTTTATGTGAGGGTTCAGGCCCCGGTTTTCGTGAATAACCATAACCGCTCCTAATTTGCCCGACTTTTTGGGGCGAGCCAGGTAGCCTTTCATGGTAGCACCATCGCCGGTCCAGCTAACATCTTCAATAATTAAATCTTTATCATCTTCTGTAACAGTAGCCGCCTGGGCGTAATTTACTTCTAACAAAGGCAATACACCAAGGGCGGCCGTTAAGCTACCGGTTAACCGTGCCAGGCGTTTTAAAAATTCCTCTCGTTTTAGCGGTTTGTGCGTGTATTCATCATACAGGTTAATAATGCGCTGGTCCATTTTTCTGTCAAGCTTTTAGTAGTGGTGAATAATTAAGTGTAGATGTCTAATGGTAGTTTACCGCCCTGAAATAAAAGTAAAAGTTAGACAAGGCGCAAATAATCAGATAATATATATTTTATTTAATATTTAAAATTATTTATATTTGAATTTCAGAAATAGAAATATAGAAAGTATTATTAGAATATTTTTTAAAGTACTAAATTAATTTAAATTAAAGCCCCGATAGTGCTTGTTTAATCTCCGGCAGCAGTTGCTTTAAATAAGTGGTTTATGCCTGGTACTTTGCCCCGTGCACCCAAACGTATATGAGAAAAACTTTTACTCTGTTTATTACCTTTTTAATGCTTTGCTTTGGGTGTGCCCGACCAAACTATTTTCAGTTTTCGGAGGGTACCGGCAGTTTTGCGGCTTCCACCAAGGTTAAACCAGCTAATAATTTAACGTCGGCAGCTTACCTGGCGCCGGAGGGCGCTCTGGTAGATTCGGTAATTTACACGGCTTCTACCGAAACGTTGCCGGTAGAAATTACACCAAGAGCACCCCGAGCTGTTGTAATGCCGCCGGCAACCGGAGTAGAATATTACAAGCAAAAAGAAAAAAAGGAAGTAAAGCGGCTGCCGCTAATAATGCCCGTGCAAAAGCTACTGGTTAAGAAAAGCTTAAAAACGCTGGCCGACATAGGCCAAAAACCTACCCATAAGTTGGCTAAAATTAGTTTAGCGTTAGCGATAGGAAGTTTTATGGTGTTATTCCTATCGTTGCTATTACCTAATTTAATAGGAGCCTTAAGTGTAATTATGCTACTAAGTGCCATTGGGGCGATTGTTACCGGAAAAATTGCTTTAAATGATATTAAAGCAAATCCCGAAAAATATGCCGGTAAAGGTAAAGCGTTGGCTGGATTTGTAATTGGGTTGGTTGTTAGTGCTTTATTTATTTTATTTTTAATTTTTGCGTTGATATTCTTTGCTATTTTTATTAACGGCTTTACCTGATAAAAACAGCTTTTCTTGACTGTTTAGGGGTGTAAAATAGCAGAATACTACCGGCGTAAAACGGAAATAAAAAATAATGTCGCTTTCCAACTTTAGAGAGCAACCCTTCTGCTATTTACGGGGTCTGCCTTAATAAATAGCTTAATTTTCTTTTTATATATTCTGATTGGCGGAGTTTAGGTCTGTAGAAAACTTCTGTCCTTGTCAGAAGTTTTAAAACTAAGGAAACTTGACTTATTTAATTACACACTTTTTTTAACCAAAAATTTTAAGATTTACTTAAAACTGATCTAACCAGATGTTTAACCTTTTAAGGTTTATACCTTTTATTGTACTGGTAATTACCGGCTGTTCTCAGAAAGCCATTTATCAGTTTACAGAACCAGTAGGTAGTTTTGAGCCTGTTGCCAAAGCAAAATTAAGCGCAATAGCAACCCATCAGCCAGTAATTATAAGCCAAGCAGCCGAAGAAAATATTGCCTTTTCGGCTGCTCTGCCAACTAGTTTAAAAACAACCCGTCAGCCAGTTGCTTTCTATTCGCGGGTAACATCCAAAACCGAGGCGCAGCCGGTAGATATTCAATCATATCCTCATAAACAAAAGTTTGTTGCGGCAAAACCGCTGATTAAAATTAAAAACAAACCGGCTGACGAACCAACAGTTGTAAAGCCGGTTCATAAATTAGCAAAAATTGGGTTTGCTTTGAGTTTTGCGGCAGTTTTACTACACGTAGTGGGATTAACTTTAACCGGTATTGGTGGCGGCTTTTTGGTTTTGGCATTTTTTAGTGCCATTGCGGGCTTGGTGCTTAGTAAAATAGGCCTGAAACGCATTAAAGCCAATCCGGAACTTTATGCGGGTAGGGGGTACGCCTGGGCAGGATTTTTATTGGGCAGCCTCCAGTTACTTTTCTATTTAATTATAATTGCGGGGTTTATGGCCTGGGCAGGTACTTTCTCTTAATAACTGGAAATATTCAAGGGCGTACCAGTATTTTGCCGGCATAAAAATAAATATTTAGTTGGGCCAGGTAAATTATTGCTTATAGAATAGGAGCAACAGCACTTAAATAAAAAACCGGAGTAGTTAGGTTGCTACTCCGGTTTTTTGTGGCGATAATTTTATAAAGCGCCGGCCATTATTTCATCTACAACATTGGGGTCCAGCAGGGTAGAGGTATCGCCTAGGTTTGAGGTTTCGCCTTCGGCAATTTTGCGCAAAATGCGGCGCATGATTTTACCCGACCGGGTTTTGGGCAAACCGCTAACAATTTGAATTTTATCGGGTTTAGCAATTTTGCCAATTTCGGCCACTACGCTTTCAATAATTTCGTCGCGCAGGTATTGGTCGTTGCAAGGATCTTCGTCGCTGTTGCAAATAACAAAGGCGTAAATTCCCTGGCCTTTAATATCGTGCGGATAACCAACAACCGCACTTTCAATTACGTGTTTATTTTGGTTAATAGCATTTTCTATTTCGGCGGTACCAAACCGGTGGCCCGATACGTTAATTACATCGTCTACGCGGCCAATAATGCGGTACATGCCCTGGGCATCGCGCTTGGCGCCATCGCCGGTAAAATATAAGTTTTTATAAGTAGCAAAGTAACTCAGGCGGCAACGCTCATGGTCGCCGTAGGTAGTCCGGATAATGCTGGGCCACGGGAACTTCATGCATAAATAGCCTTCTACTTCGTTTTCTTTTATTTCTTCGCCGTTCTGGTCTACTAAAATAGGCTGAATGCCAGGCAGCGGGTAGCCAGCGTGGCTGGGTTTAAGCGGACTAATATTGGCCAAAGCCGATAGCATAATACCACCGGTTTCGGTTTGCCACCAGGTATCTACCACCGGGCAACGTTCTTTACCTACGTGTATGTGGTACCAGTGCCAGGCTTCTTCGTTTATGGGCTCGCCTACCGAGCCCAGTACTTTTAAGGAGTCGAGGCTGTAAGATAATACGTGGTCGAGGCCGGCCGCCATTAAAGACCGGATAGCCGTAGGTGCCGTGTAGAAAATATTAACACCGTGTTTATCAATCACCTGCCAGAAACGACCCGCATCCGGAAACGTAGGAATGCCTTCAAACATAAGTGTGGTAGCGCCGCTTAACAGCGGGCCGTACAGCAAATACGAGTGGCCGGTAATCCAACCTATATCGGCGGTACACCAGTAAACATCGCTCTCCTGGTACTGAAATACATTCCGGAAAGTATAATCGGTATAAACCATGTAACCACCGCAGGTATGCACCACCCCTTTGGGCTTACCCGTAGAGCCGGAAGTATACAGAATAAAGAGCGGATCTTCGGCATCCATTGCTTCGGCGGGGCAATCTTTATCTACTTTTAAAAGCTCTTCGTGCAACCATACATCGCGGCCTTCTACCATGTTTACGGCCCAGCCAGTACGTTCTACCACAATTACCTTTTGTACGCTGGTGTTTTCAGTAATAGCTTCGTCTACTACCCGTTTAACCGGTATTTGTTTTGCACCCCGGTTTAAGCCATCTGAAGTGAGTACTACCGTAGCCTGGGCATCGTTTATGCGGTCGGCCATAGCGGTAGCCGAGAACCCGGCAAATATTACCGAATGGACAGCCCCAATGCGGGCACAAGCCAGTATACTAAAAGCCAGTTCCGGAATCATGGGCATATAAATACAAACCCGGTCGCCTTTTTTAACGCCGTTGTTTTTGAGCACATTGGCCACCATGCACACCTTTTCGTGTAACTCCCGGTACGTAAACCGCACGTAGCGTTCTTTTGGATCGTTGGGTTCCCAAATAAGGGCCAGTTTGTTGCCCCGGCTTTTTAAATGCCGGTCCAAGCAATTTTCGGTAATATTTAATTTACCGTTGATAAACCATTTTACATTAGGCTCTTCAAAATTCCAATCCAGAACCCGATCCCATTTCTGCTGCCAGATAAATTGCTCGGCAATATTGGCCCAAAATGCTTCGGGATTTTGTACACTCTCCTGGTACGCTTGTTGGTATTCGTCGTAAGATTTAATGGTGTAACTCATGGGTGATCTCTAATAGTTTTATTTTAATAATTTTTCTGCCGGAAGCAGGATACTTTATAAAGAAAAATGATAAATCAGGAACCAGCATCAGCTCCGCTTATTTAATTTATTTTTTGCTGAACTAATAGTTATGGATCTTAAATAGTTTATTCGGCACCAATACCCAGGTAAGTCCGGAGCTTTTCGCTTTCGAATTTTAAGGCTGCTGCATCTTCGGGTTGCAGCAACGATACCACTATGCCCACCAAAAAGGCCGATGTCATGGAAACCAGGGCCGGATTTTTTAAAGGAAAAATGGCTTCTTCGTTGTGCAGAATATCTACCCAAATAGTAGGGCTTAATACAATTAAAATAAGCGATAAAATTGCCCCGGTTAAAATGCTCCAAACGGCACCCCGAGTAGTAAATTTTTTCCAGATAATAGACATGAGCAAAGCCGGAAAATTAGCACTGGCCGCAATAGAAAAAGCCAGGCCTACCATAAATGCCACGTTCTGACCTTTAAATACCAGGCCCAGTAAAATAGAAAGTATACCCAACGCAATGGTGGCCCGTTTCGCTACTTTTATTTCACCTTTTTCGTCGGATACGCCATTTTTAAATACGTGCACGTATAAATCGTGCGAAATACTGGAGGCACCCGAAAGCGTTAAACCGGCCACTACCGCCAGAATGGTAGCAAAAGCAACCGCCGCAATAAAGCCCAGAAAAGCCGTGCCGCCGGTTTGCTCGGCCAGTAAAAGCGCCGCCATGTTACCACCTTTATCAATATTTTCGATGGCTGGTTTGCCTACCAGCGCCATGGCCGCAAAACCAATTAAAAAAGTAAGTAAATAAAAGTAACCAATAAACCCAGTAGCTACAAACACCGATTTACGGGCGGCTTTGGCATCCGGTACGGTATAAAAACGCATCAGAATGTGCGGGAGCCCAGCGGTACCCAGCATCAAGGCCAGACCCAGCGACAAGGCATCGTACGGATTGCTGATAAATCCGCCCGGGGCCAGCATGGCATCACCGTATTGTTGGGTAACGGAGCTAAATAAATTTGCCGGGCTGAAACCAAATTTAGCGAGCGATAATAATACCAGTACGGTTGCCCCGCTCAGCAATAAAATAGCTTTAATAATTTGTACCCAGGTAGTAGCCAGCATGCCGCCAAACAGCACGTACAACGTCATCACGCAGCCTACTACCACCACGGCAATTTCGTACTGCAAGCCAAACAAGGTTTTAATTAACCCGCCGGCACCCACCATCTGGGCAATCAGGTAAAACGCAATGGTTAAAAGCGAACCCACCGACGACACAATCCGGATGGGGCGTTGCTTTAACCGAAAAGCCACCACATCGGCAAAGGTATATTTACCTAAGTTGCGGAGCGGTTCGGCAATTAAAAACATAATTAAAGGCCAGCCCACCAAAAAGCCGATAGAATAAATTAAACCGTCGTAGCCTTTGGTGGCCACCATGCCCGCAATGCCCAGAAAAGATGCGGCACTCATGTAATCGCCGGCTAAGGCCAAGCCGTTCTGGAAACCCGAAATACTGCGGCCGGCCGCATAAAATTCAGAGCCGGTTTTGGTTTTTTTAGCGGCCCAGTAAGTAATGTACAAGGTAACGGCCACAAACAAGAAAAACATGGCCATAGAAACCGGGTTGGCAGTACCCAGGGTAGAAGCAGCAGTAGTGGTGGTTTGTAAGAGCATAAAGAAGCAGCTATTAAGTAGTATTTAAGAATGATTTACTTTTTGCTTGAGATTTTGCACCGCCGTATCGTAAGAAGAGTTGGCCCAAAAAACATAGATACCGGTCAGGAACCAGGCAAATACAATTAAGCCTAACCCAATAGGTATAGCCCAGGTAAGGTTAGGACTGATTTTGGCCGCCAGCAGTTCTTTGTCGAAAGCCACTACTAGTAAAAAACCAATATATACCGCCAGCATAATTAAGGTTAAAACCAGCGAAACTGACCACCGGGTACGTACCAGTTGTTTAAATTCGGGGCTTTGTATTACCCCATGGGCAATTTGGTTTTTGGTATTCATTTGGGTTTGGATTTTGGTTTTTAGCTAGAATGAATTTCTTCTGGGGAGAATAATCCGGCGCGCAGAAAAATATTCTTTTACTTTAAAGCCCTAAATATGATAAATTAGAACCGGATTTGCACCAATTACTTTAGGATAAATCCGAAATTTTTCTATATATAATACTTAAAGCGGCTGTAGCAGACTTGGATTGCGCAGTCGGGTACCAGAATTTAGCCCAGATTTTAAAGTGAAAACAATGTTAGCGGCCAACTTTAGTGGTAATATTTTAGAAGCCGGTTTAGATGAAGCCGGTAGAGGATGCCTGGCCGGTCCGGTGGTAGCAGCCGCAGTAATATTACCGCCCGATTATTATCACGCCAGTTTAACCGATTCTAAATTGCTGACCAAACGGCAACGGGAGCATTTGCGGGAAGAAATATTGAAGGAAGCGGTAAGTTGGGCCATAGCCGAAGTAGCCCCCGCCGAAATTGATATAATAAATATTTCGAATGCCTCTTTTGCTGCCATGCACCTGGCCGTAGGCCAATTAAACGTAACGCCCACATTTTTGATTGTAGATGGTAACCGGTTTAAACCTTATAAAGCATTACCGCACGCCTGCATAGTAAAAGGCGATAGTAAATATTATTCCATTGCGGCGGCTTCGGTGCTGGCCAAAACGTACCGCGACGATCTAATGAAAACTTTGGCCTGTGAGTACCCACACTTTGGCTGGGAACAGAATGCTGGTTATCCTACAACTAAACACCGACAAGCTATCCGGGAGCACGGCACATCGCCTTGGCACCGCCTCACCTTCCGATTATTACCCGCCGAGCCAGCAATAGCTGCTACGCCTACCTAACTGCAAGTGCCCGTGTTGTAGAAATTCACTCACCGGAAAAGCTAATTAAAACTCCAGGGAAAGCTGGGTAACCAGACAAATTAAAATTTGCTCCCGGCTCATAGCTTAATATTACCCAATAGAACAAAGATGTTTCCGGAAGGTAATAATGACATTCATTCTACCCACACCCGTAATTCCGGAGGAATCTTATCGATTGCTTACTGGTAAGATTCTTGCTGAATGACCAATTTGGGTGAGAAAGGCTATTTGGTTTGCTGTTATGGGAAATAGCAGTTACTAGATGAAATAATTAGAGGCAAGAAGTAGATGAAATTTCAACCTTTACTAAACTTAATTAGATAAAATTAAGGAATAATTTACTGACCTTACGGGTAAGTTATTTTAGTTTTAATAAATCTAAAAATAAGCTAAAGCTATCGATAGAAGAACCGCTTTTGCCGCCAAAAGAATCAAAGGTGAGGGGTTTTTCAATGTATCCACTTACATTCAGGTTTTTAGCGGCCATGCGGTCGGTTTCTTCGGAAGAGGTGGTCATGATAAATATATTTAAATCCCGCAAAATCGGGTCTCTTCTAACTTCGGTTAAAAATTCAATGCCGTTCATTTTAGGCATATTAATATCCAGCATAACTACTTTGGGCAAAGGGTTAATGGCCGGCATTCCTTCGCCCCGGAGCATAGCCAATGCTTCACGTCCATTACGGGCAATGTGTAAAGGTAAGTTTACGTTTATTTTTTTTAACTCGCGCTCCACATTCCGGACATCCATGTAATCGTCTTCTACTAATAAAATACTGACTTCGTCGTTCATAAAAATTAAAAATTACGCTTTTAAGGGCTGGATTTGTGTTTGGGTGTTGGGTACCTGACTTTTAGGCCAGGTAAAAGTAAAAGTTGCTCCGGCGCCTTCTTTTGAATTTATACTTACGGAGCCGCCTTGTCTTTGGATTATTTTTTTTACAATGGCTAAACCTACGCCGGTGCTTTCCAGGGCATCACGTTCTTGCAGGGTCTGGAAAATAACAAATATTCGTTCGTGGTAATCAGGGTCAATGCCGGGGCCATCGTCGGCGACTGAAAACTGGTGAAACGGGCCGGCATCCTGGCAACTGATTTGGATGTGGCCGGTGGGTTTATCGTGGTATTTTATGGCGTTGCTTATCAGGTTAGAAAATACTTGTTGCAGGTGTATGCGCACCGTATATAAAACAGGCATTCCGGTGGTAACGGCTACTTGTATGTTGGGCGGCGGCGCAACCATATCAATGGTTTCTATTAATAACTGTTGCACATCTACCACATCTAATACTTCTTTTTCGCGGCCAATCCGGGCCAATGCCAAAATGCCGTTAATCAGGTTTTCCATGCGGTGTACCCGTATGCGCATCATAAGCAAATATTCCTGGATGTGGTCCGGAATATCGTTGCCCATATCTTCTTCAATCCAGCGCGAGGCATTCTCGATGCCGCGTAAGGGCGCCTTTAAATCGTGCGATACCACGTAAGCAAACTGGTCTAACTCAATATTTTTGGCTTCCAGTTCGGTAATATTGGCATGAATGGTTGCCGCCATTTTGTTTAAAGACCGCGACAGGTTGCTTAACTCATCCTTTACCGTATCGCGAATTTGAATTTTATAATCGCCCTGTGAAATTTTGTTGGCCAGCCTTACCATGGTATGAATGCGCTTGCCAATAAAACGCGAAATATAATATGCCCAGGCCAAGCCCAATAAAACAGATAAAATAGTAAGCGTGGTAGATATTTCGCGGGTTTGGTCAATGCTATTATCTAATTTTAGACGGCGGGCATCCCGTATTTTATATTCAATGGCATTAAAAGACCGGAACAACTGACGCATATCATCGGTCATGCGCTTGCCTTTTAAATTTATTATTTCATTGGCACTAGGTAAGTTCTGGATGCCGATTTGCTGCTTTTGGATGCTGCTTCTTTTTTCAGAAATTAATTTTTCGGCAAAAGTGCGTTGCCAACGGTCGTGTAGAACCCGCGCCTGGTTCAAAGATTCGCGTTGTACCGGGGAGTTGATTACCATTTTGGCCAGTTCATCAAACATGGCGGGTATTTGTTTTTCGGCCAATATATAAGGTTCCAAAAAAGCCTCATTACCCGTAAGCAGGAAACCCCGCAACCCGGTTTCCATATCAATAATATTGCGTTGCAACGCCGACGAGTTGCGCACGACAATTTGTGATTGGGCTACGTAACGGCTATTTTCAATTACTTTCTCGGAAAGTTGATAGTTTATAATTACAACGGCAGTAAAAAGTAAAGATATAAGTACAAAGCCGGCAAATATTTTTGCCGAGATTTTCATGTGATTGGGCAGCCGAAATAATTGTTTACTAGATAGGCGCATACAGGGCCAAAAATAACCTAATTGTAGGTCGGTATCCAAATAAGAATTTATATTTGCTGGTAATTAGCTGGTAATTAATATATTAAATAAGAAAATTCTCTCTTTGCTTTTTGTGGTTTAACGAACAAGTTAAATGGTGCACTAGTAGTATTACCAGCGTATCAGCCTATTTAGTTATTTAAAATCGACCTACATTTAGCCAAATTCTGAAGATTACCTCTGGCTACGCCCCAACAGGTTGGCCGGCGTTTGTACAAATTTTTAAGGCCACAATAGAGGGTTAAATTTACCCGCCTGGCAAAATATAATGGCTGTTCGCTTTTGGGTGGCAGGTTAAATAATTACTTTTGCGGCAGCAATACTGGTTTAAACAACATTAAATGGATTTAAAGCAAGTTACCCTGAATGACGTGCATGTGGCTCTGGGAGCCAGAATGGTGCCTTTTGCCGGATATAATATGCCGGTGCGTTATTCTTCTGATTTAGACGAGCACCATACTGTGCGCAAAGCCGTGGGCATTTTTGATGTTTCGCACATGGGCGAATTTTTGGTAAAAGGACCAGCTGCCCTGGATTTAATTCAGCGGGTAACTTCTAACGATGCGGCCAAACTTACGCCGGGCAAAGTGCAATATTCCTGCCTGCCCAATACGCAAGGCGGCATTGTAGACGATTTACTGGTGTACTGCCTGGCGCCCGAAGAATATATGCTGGTGGTAAATGCCTCTAATATTCAGAAAGATTGGGATTGGATAAACCAGTTTAATACCGGCGGTGCTCAACTGCAAAATATCTCCGACGAGGTTTCGCTGTTTGCGGTACAAGGGCCTTTGGCGATAGCGGCTTTACAACCTTTAACCAGCCTGGACTTGGCCAATATGCCTTATTATACTTTTAGCCTCGGCGAATTTGCCGGAGTGCCCAACGTAATTGTTTCGGCTACCGGGTATACCGGTTCGGGCGGCTTCGAAATTTATGTACCCAACCAGTATGCTTTAGATGTTTGGAATAAAATAATGGCTGCCGGCCAGGCTCACGGCATTAAACCCATTGGCTTAGGTGCCCGCGACACCCTGCGGCTGGAAATGGGTTTTT
>NZ_JBMQUD010000126.1:0-6871 GCF_057359045.1 Adhaeribacter sp. | reverse complement strand
TGGCCGCCGAAGGCATGCGGTTTACCCAACATTACGCTGGCAGTTCGGTTTGCGCTCCCTCGCGCGCCGCCCTCATGACCGGCTTACACACCGGTCATACCCGGGTGCGGGGCAATTACGAAATCGGGCCCAAAGGTTTTGGGGCCGGCGTAGAGTTAAAAGCCGAAGACATAACCGTAGCTGAGGTCTTGCAAAAAGCTGGTTATAAAACCGGTTTAATCGGCAAATGGGGTTTAGGAGTAGAAGGAACCACCGGCGAACCTAATAAAAAAGGCTTTGATTATTCTTTTGGCTTCCTGAACCAAGGGCACGCCCATTTTCATTATCCCGAATATTTATGGCGTAACGGCCAAAAAGTACCGCTTACCGGTAACCTGAACGGCAAACGGGAACAGTACGCCCAGGATTTATTTACCCAGGAAACTTTACAATTTTTAGATAAACAGCAAAAGCAAGATGTACCTTTTTTCCTGTACCTAGCTTTAACCGTACCGCACGCCGAAATGCTGCACCCCGATGACGAAAACTTTGCCCGATTTAAAGGTAAATTCCCCGAAAAACCTTACGTAAAACCAACGCGGGGCAAGCGCATCGACGACAGTTTAGGTACTTACAATTCGCAAGAGATGCCGCGGGCAGCTTTTGCCGCCATGGTTACCCGTATGGATGCCCAGGTTGGGCAGGTATTGGCGCACCTGAAAAAACTTGGCCTGGACCAGAATACCCTGGTTATTTTTAGCAGCGATAATGGTCCGCACAAAGAAGCGGGCGCCGACCCGATTTTCTTTAACAGTTCCGGGCCTCTGCGTGGGGTTAAACGCGACTTATACGAAGGAGGCATTCGGGTGCCTATGATTGTGCGCTGGCCCGGCAAAGTTAAACCGGGTTCTGAGAACAACCACGTTTCGGCTTTCTGGGATTTTATGCCCACCGCCGCCGAATTGGCCGGTACCACCCCACCCAAAACTGACGGCGTTTCTTTTTTACCGGCGCTTTTAGGCCAAGCCCATGCACAAAAACAACACACCGCCCTGTACTGGGAATTTCACGAAAACAAAACCTCGCACCAGGCCATTCGCCTCGGCAACTGGAAAGGCATTCGGTTTAGCCCATCGGCTCCTTTGGAACTGTACAACTTAAAAACCGATTTAGCCGAAAAGAACAATGTGGCGGCCGCTCACCCCGACATAGTAGCCCGGATGGAAGCCCAATTAAACCAGGTAAGAACGCCGTCCGACATATGGGCCTTAAAAGAGAACAAGCCAGAATAAAGGTTATTCTTCAGTAGCACCAACTTATAGAATTTCAACTGTAGCGCAACCCCGGCAGGTGTTAAAGCCTGTCGGGGTTGCGCTACTATTCTTTAGTTTTGCGGCTTACTATACCAGTAACTCTACTAAATAAAACAGCATTGGTCTAACTAAGAATAATTTTTAATTCAGCGAAGCACTATTAGCGGCGGGGAATATTTTTCTGGAGGAAACTAAGAGACCTAAAGCAATGGCAAAAAATAAGGTTTCGGTTACTAGCCACTGCTTACCAAATGCTCCTAAAGCCCCTTCAGCGAAAATAGTAATAAGCCGCGAAGCGGCATAAAAGCCCCAGAGCAAACATAAAAAAAGTAAACCCTGCCTAAAATTTTGCCGCATCAGGTAAATCAGCCAGATAAACAAAGTAAGTCCAACGCCCCCGTACACGCCCCTTATAGAACTAAAAGCATCGGTATTGTTTAACTGCACCGCTACCAAATCCATTACCGATTGCGGGTTAGTAAAAGCCATTATACTAACTGATAACAGGCTAAGTGCCGATAAAAGAATAAAGCCTTGCGAAGCTAATTTTAGATTTTTTTGTGTTTTCATGGTTATTTGCATTTAGAGTACCATGCAAATATGGCGCACCAGCGCAGCGTAATTCTTGGTATTTACCAAGATTTTAAATCCTGACTTTATTCAATAATTTACTAAAGTTGGTGGCTTCTATACCCAGGTAATTTGCCAGATATTTGTGGGGTACCAATTGCAAAATGTGCGGGCTCCGCCGTAAAAGCTGCCGGAATTTTTCTTCCGACGAAAAACATTGCAGTTCGGCTAAGCGCTCCAACAACCCCGACAACGAATGGGTAACGCCCTGCCGGATCAGGTGCGCAATGGCCGGCCGGGTATCCAGCAAGGGCCTGAGATCAGTTATGGCACAACGAATAAAGGTGGAGGGTGTTAAGGTTTCGTAAAAATAACGCGATGGTTGTTGTAACAAAAAGGCATCGAGCACGCCGCCAAAAGAAGGTGCGTATGTAAAAATCAGGGTAGCTTCTCTTTGAGCTTCATCAAAATAATATACCCGCTGCACGCCTGCCAGCACAAAATACAGGTACTTTTCCTTTTCTCCGGCCAGGGTTAATGTTTCTTTTCGTTTGGCTACAAAGGGTTTCCAGGTGGCCGCAAACGCCTGCCAATCGGTTTCCGGCAACGGATAAATGGCATCTACTACCTGTTTTAACACCTGCAGATTATCCGGCATAACAATATTTGAAAGTTGGTGATCTCCGGAAAATAAAAATCCCCCACCGGATAAACTATTTTGTGCCGGAAAATATTTTTGCTGAATGAATAATTACCCCAACGCGCTTTTCTAATTGAATAAATTTATACCGATATTAAATAGATAATGCGCTTAATCCAATGCTCTCGCCAGCATCCCGCTGGTGAGGCTTTCTACCGGCCTCTGGCCCCTATTATTAAAAAATAATCAGTGGGCAAGTGTATAGCGGCCAGAAACCAAGAAAATAAGACCCGGGCGAGGACGCCTATGCCATATACCACTTCACTTGGTGCTTATTCTCTTTAAGCGCAGAACTGAACGAATTAGGGTATTAATATTAGTAACGGGTAAGCGCCGGGGCTAAAACTAAACCATTTTTCCGGTATTCGCCCATGAGCAGTTCTACTACCTGGCTGTAACTTTGCAAACCTTCAGATTGGTCGTTTACCTTTAAAAATAAATCGTGGATGGTGTCGGTAATAATTTCTAGTGGGTTTTGGAAGCTTTCCCAATACTGGCGGTTATGTTCTAAATCCTGCTTTAAGCCGGGGCTAAAATAACGTTCTAAACGCATAAAGGCTTTGGGACGGGTATATTTCAGGCGGTTCATGGCGTATCGGAGGGCCATTAAATTACCAGAATACTGAAAAGCAGGATTGGGATGCAACCGGCAAACCAGGTAAGAAATAAAATTAGCTTCGTCTTCAGAGGCAAACCCAATCTGATGCGCCATTTCGTGGCAAATGGTTTCGGGTAGCACATAACTGGGCGGGTCCATGTTTACGTTGGCCTCGCCAGTAAACGGAAAGTAAATACCGCCAATCCCAAACAAAGACATCAACTCGGGCACATACACAGCCTTTACGGCCGGATAGGTATAGTGCAATTCGGGGTAAGTAACCGCAAGTAAGCGAAAGCCCTGCGGCGCTTGTTGCAGCATTTGGTGGTGGGTTAAGCTTAGGGCTAAGGGTTGGTGCTGGTCTTGGGTAATTTTTAAGCGACTTTCGTTTGTTAACCGGATTAAAGTAAGACATAATCTTTCCAGCTCCTGCCCGGTAAACGCCCGTTGGTCTAATTTAAAAAGCTCTTGAGCGGGCCGCCGGTGGTAGTTGAGTCCCCACATAAGGGTAAATAAAAAATAAAAGCCCGACCAAAATGCCACCGCCTTAAACCCCACGTGCCGGAAAAAATAACCAGCGGTTATGCTTTTTATTAAAAGCAACCGGATTTGCTTCGCAAGCCAGATAAGTAAAAATAATATTATACTATAAAACAAAAACTGCCCCACTGGCACCGGAATGGCCCCAAACCAGGTGCGCAAAAACTGACTTAAATATTTATAGAATTGGTTGGTATAAACACGTTCTACCCAAAGCGGTTGGCTGGATATTATTTGAATTAGAAGCAGTTGTAAAGGTAAACTGAGTAAAACGAAAGTACGCCAAAATTTCTTTATCACTGAATATTGCTTCAAACGTAAATTGCAGATAACAAATTTACATAATTTGCCCTTAAGCACGGATTAAAACCACTTTAGACGAGCAAAAAAGAATTTCAGACCAATTTAAATAAAATATTTCTATGGCATTAAAGCTATGCTCCGCACCTGTCTCGTAATTATTTCCCTTTGTTCTTTGCCTGCTACATACCATTATTTCCCCTTGCTTTAAATACTACCGGCAAAAATTATATTTTTAACAAAGCAAAAGTTAGCCAATACCCGCTGGTAATTGGCCTAATATTTATACTGATATTTTGCCTGCTTTAATAAACGAATATTCCATAAGCCAAAAGCACTTTACACAAAAAAAGGAGCCTTAAGGCTCCTTTCTAAATTTTATTATCTTCTTTAATTATTAAAACCGGTTCGAAGTTTCAGCCTGGCCAACCGCTTGAAAGTGGGTAGCCTGCTTAATCGTTTTTTCTTTCCCTTCGGCATCTTCGTAGGTTCGGTCTTCTACCTCCACCGATAAGGTTTTGCCTTTTAGTTCTTTTGTATCGAATTCATTCCCTTCTATGCCTACGGCTTGCAGAAAACCCGCTAAAATGGGCTGACCGGGTTCGCTTAAATAAAACCGCTGGTTTACAAAGCCGGCTTCGTTTTCGAGGCGTAAATTAAAAAACGGGATATCTTTATTTTCGCTTTTACCTTCTTCTACTTCGGTTATGGTTACCACATGGCGCCCATTTTCCAGGAAAGGCTTTTCATTTATCTTAACTTTCATACCTATCTGATTTACTAAAATAATTTACATTTAAGTAGTTTCAAATACGTTTAAAAGGTAAATAAGTTTATTAAACACAATTATTTTAGCAAAATATTTATTACAAACTAAATAATTTAGTTTTTAAAAAAAATAAGCAGCCCCAACATTTAGTTAGATTATATCAATTTATCTGCTGGTTTTATAGAATTTAGCACCAAACAAGAAAATAACTACGTAACAAATAATAGGTAAATAATATGCTGCGGCTACATCGGTGTTGGCAACCAAACCCATAATTGGCGGGAAAACGGCCCCACCTACTACTCCCATTACAATAAAAGAAGAAGCTTGCTGGGTATGCGGACCTAAGTCTTTTAAACCTAGGCTAAAAATGGTCGGGAACATAATGCTGAAGAAAAAGTTAATTAGCAATAAGGCCACAAACGAAACAGTGCCTAAGCCCTGAGCCACCAGTACACACATTAAAATATTGGCCAGCGCATAAGCCGCCAGTAATTTATTAGGGGCAATAAACTGCATCAGGAAAGTACCTACAAACCGGCCAACCATCATCATTACCATAAATATTAAACCAAAGTAATAAGCAGCTACTTCGGGAGTTAAGCCCATTTTTTCTTCGCCATAGTTTATAAAAAAGGCCCAGGTACCCGATTGAGCCGCAACATTAAAAAACTGGGCAATACAGGCAAAAACAAAATGCCGGTGCTGAAAAAGTTTTTTGGGCGCTTTTAAGTCTTTTGGTTCGGTGCCTACCTCAAAAGTATCGGTACTGATAATATGCGGATCGTGCAGGGCAGGTACTTTTACGAACGAGAAGGCAATGGCCAAAGCCGCTATAAAAGCACCGATAATGGTATATAATATTTTAACAGAATCTAATTCTCCGGGGGTACCGGTACGTAGCAAAAAATAACCACCCAGTACCGGCCCAATTACCGCCCCCAAACCGTTAAAAGCCTGGGCAAAATTTAGCCGTTGGTCGCTGGTGCGCTGGTCGCCTAAAGCTGCAATAAAAGGGTGCGCCACGGCTTCTAAAGTAGCCAGACCGCAACCTAATATAAAAAGCGCCAATCTAAAAAAGCCAAAAGACTCGGCACCAGCTGCCGGCACAAACAAAAATGCACCAATGGCATACAGAAACAAACCCAACAACACGCCATTTTTGTACCCAAAACGTTTCATGAACAAACCAGCCGGTACGCCCATAATAAAATAAGCGCCAAACACCGAAAACTGCACCAAACCCGATTGAGCTTTAGATACATGCAATACTGTCTGAAAATGCTTGTTCAGTACGTCGCCCATGGTAATAGCAATGCCCCAAAGCATAAACAGCGAGGTTACAAAAATAAACGTAGTAATGTACTTTTTTTCGGTAAATGCCGGCTTTTGGATTGTAGCGGCTCCGGTTAAACTTTGCGTGGTATTCATGTTTTGCGTTAAGTTTTGGCTTTATCAATTATTTGGTGGAAAATTCTGGCCTATAAGTAAGCTGTTTTAAGAGCTAAATACAAAACAATTTATTTATGTTACATATCAAGGGTGTGCCTTAGCTTAACTAACCGGGAAATATTCTAGTAAATATTACTTGCGATTTGGTAAAGTTGCTCCGGTTTTATTGGCTGCGGCAGCTTCGGCCAAAGCTAGTTCTTCTTTGCTCATCTTTTCCAGCTCGGCCAGGGTCCAGGCGGCTTTCCGGTTAAGGTGCATCTCTCTTAGTTGCTTCACTTCTTCGGGCTTTACCACCAAAGTTTGCCCGGCTCTGGGACGGGCGTTGTTGCCAAATTCGTAGCGAATATAACTTACTACTCCCGCTAGCCATTCATCGCTGTTATGGCCCATGGCGGGCATTACACTGGGATAAGGTTTACCATCCACGGGGCCAGCTAAACCGTGCATTAAAATCCGGATAGCCGCATTTTTTTCGGCCAAAACCAGCCGTTTAGAACCTGCCAACGGGGGCGCCGGTAAGCTGCCTCCACTCACAACTAAACCTTTTCCATCGGCCCCGTGGCAAGTAGCGCACAAGGTTTTAAAGGTAGTTGCGCCTTTTAAGATCAGGTTACGGTCGGCAGCAGCCATGTTGCCCAAGCGGCGGCCAT
>NZ_JBMQUD010000125.1:0-3045 GCF_057359045.1 Adhaeribacter sp. | reverse complement strand
GCGGGTCTGCTCAATTACCAAAGGTTTTACCCACTGGAAACAACCAAATAAAACCAATCCGTTTACTGGTAAGCTGAACTTTGCTTATTAGCGTAAGTTTAAATTTAGTAGAATCATTCCAAATCCGTCGTTCCCAAAGAATCTTCTGATTAGGTAACCTATAAGATTCTTTGGGAATGACGGAGATCACTGGGCGAAAGAGGCAAGTTTAATCCGCTTCTTTAATCGTTTGATAAAATTTAAACACGCTCTTAACTGCCTATTGCCTTCTCTCTTTTAAGCAAATATTTTTTGCGCTTAAATATTGCCGGCACAGGTTAGTAGTCGTGCTCTTTTGGATTATCCAGATTATATATTATTGGTATACACTATACTGTTAGAGTTGTCATCTTGTAAGAACCTATTGGTTAAAAGGCCTTACCGGTAAAAAAGTAATAACTTCTTTTACCTACTTTACTTTCTACTCAATAGATGCTTGCAACCAGACAAAAAGAGTATTTTTCTGGTGTGCAGCTGGTTTAATAAGATTCGGTATTTTATGGGGTTAACTTGCCTTTACCAAAGGATTTTGCACAATCCCGCGGATCAGGCTTTTATCGCCGGCCAGCCACACAATATCACCGATCTGGAATTGCGTAGCCGGATCGGGGTTAAGAATTCTTTCGCCGTTGCGCTCAATCCCTACAATTAAGCCGTGGGTTCTTTCCCGGATACCCGATTCGCGGATGGTTTTACCCAAATAAGGGAATTTAGCATCTACTAACAATTGGCGCAGGCCCACTTCTGGCTGGGGCGCACTGGCATTTACTTCGGGGCCTTCTACTTCTACAAAAGGTTTAAATTTGCTGAGCTGTTCGTCGGTGCCAATAACGGTAATTTTATCGCCGGGGAATAACATTTCGTTGCCGCGCGGCACCGGTATGGTAAGCCGGCCTCTTTCTATCTGGGCAATGCTTACGCCGTACCTTTCCCGGAAAGCCAATTGGGCCAGGGTTTTGCCCACGTAAGCCGATTCGGGGCTTACATCGAACTGGGTTAAATGCGCATCCCAGGGCAACAATTTTTTAACGGGTCCGGCATCTTCGCGGGCGTTTAAATTGGTTAAAAAGCGTTGCTCAATGCGGTCGTAGGTTTTTTGCAAGCGCTGCCGGAATAAAGGAAATATTACCCCAATGAGAACAGCTGCAAAAATAAGGGCTACTTTAATCGAGAATAATTGGTCTAACAAGAAACCCACAAATAATAAGGCTAAAGCAATCCGGGCTACTTCCATAGCTACTAACGGGCCCCGGCTGTATTTTTTATCTTGCCACAACCGCGAATAAGCCCGGTTTTTAATGCGTTTAATACCCAAGGCATAAATAAACGGCCCCATAAACATTAAGGTAATTAAAGCCGATATAAAATTACCCCAGCGGTTATCCGGAATAATATCGGCGATAAATGGCACCAGGAAATTTATGCTGAGCAAAATAATGCTGATGAGCACCACCGAGTTGGTAATAATGGGCTGGGCAAACGAGCGCAAAACCAATTGCCAATCGCTTACGCTGCTAATGGTTTGGGCGCCGGCACTATAATTGGTTAAAAACTTTTTCCAGCTTTCGGGTAAATTGCTTTCCACAAAATTGTAAAAAGGCTCTGAATAGCGAATCAGGAAGGGGGTGCTAAACGTGGTAAGCGCCGATACCGCTACGGCAATGGGATATAAAAATTTGCTGGTTACGTTCAAGTTTAAACCCAACGTAGCAATAATAAAAGAGAACTCGCCAATTTGGGCCAGACTAAGCCCTGTTTGGATAGATTGTTTTAAAGGCTGTCCCGAAGCCAGTGCGCCAATGGTACTGGTAAGGGCCTTGCCCAAAATAGTGATTAAGGTAATTAAGATTACGGGTCCGGCGTAGTCTAACAGCACTTTGGGGTCTATGAGCATACCCACCGACACAAAGAACACCGCCCCAAATAGCTCTTTTACCGATTTGGTCAGGTGTTCAATTTTTTCGGCGTAAATGGTCTCGGCCAGAATAGACCCCATTATAAAGGCGCCTAAAGCCGGTGAAAAACCGGCATTGGTTGCTAAAACCACCATTAATAAACAGAGTGCTACCGAAATGACCAGCAAGGTTTCGTCGTTCATTAACCTTTTGGCTTTTCTCAGAAAAGAAGGAATTAAATAAATTCCGCCCAAAAACCACACCGACAGGAAAAAAGCTAACTTCACAATAGAGGTTAACATTTCGGCACCTGCAAACTGCTGACTCACGGCCACGGTAGAAAGCAACACCAATAATAAAATAGCCACTAAATCTTCGACCACCAAAATACCAAACACAATGCCGGCAAATTTCTGGCTTTTTACCCCCAACTCATCAAAAGCCCGGATAATAATGGTAGTAGACGAAATCGATAATATCCCCCCCAAGAAAATACTATCCATAAAAGACCAACCCAACAACTGCCCCGAAATGTAGCCCAGTAATAACATACCTACTACTTCGGTTACTGCGGTTATAGAGGCCGTACCGCCTACTTTGGCCAGCTTTTTAAAACTAAATTCCAGGCCCAGGCTAAACAACAAAAATATTACCCCAATTTCGGCCCAAACCTGTATACTTTCTACTTCGGCAATAGAAGGGAAAAACGGAAAATTTGGCCCTACCAACAGCCCCGCAATAATATAGCCCAGCACGAGGGGTTGCTTCAGTTTCTTAAAAAGCAGGGTAGTAATGCCTGCCGCTCCCAGTATAAAAGCCAGATCAACAATCAGTTGAGGAACATGTGTCATATAATATTTTCTTACAGCTAAGTAATAATACAATTAAACAGGTAAAAATACCCGTTAAAATAAATGCAAACGCAGCAAAATATGCTTACCGCTAAAACCTCCTGCTGCTGGTTAACTTACTATTCCGTTTATATTTAATACTTAAAATGTCCGGAATATTAACAACTGTAAACAGGAACCTGCTTATTATTAATGCTAAAATTAAGGAGCGTTGGGCTGAATACTGGAAAGAAGAAAACGGGCCGTAAGGCTAAAATCGG